>NZ_LR214973.1 GCF_900660515.1 Mycoplasmopsis bovirhinis | reverse complement strand
AAGAAATTTTAAATTTGAAAATTAAGGATTAAAAAGCCATTTGTTATAAAGTCTGACAGAAAGTTAATATTTTCATGTAAATTCTCTGTCTAGATTTATTATCCAAAAAATCAAGGAATTTGTAAACTGATATTATTATAAAATAATAAGATCAAAATCTTTCTAAAGCACTACTTTTGTTTTGCAAATGGTATGATTGAAAAAAGTAAAGAAAAACAATATTCAGAATTATCTGAATATTGTTTTTCTATTTGCTACCATCGTTTGTTTTTAATATTATAATATACTATTCGTATTCGAAATTTATGTTTAAATCGTCTATATTTTGGATATTTTTTTTTATCAATAATTAAAAAATAAGTTTTTAAACCAATCGCCTGCACCAACTGATGTATTTCCTCCTAATTTCATATCTGAATGGAATAAGAAAAATCGATAGCTATTATTAAAATTAAATTTAATGTTAAGTTGGTGTGTTTGTTTATCAAAAGAAAAATTTTTGATATTTAAACCTTTTCCTTTGTTATCTGATACTGAAATTTTTTTATATAAATAATTATTTAAAATTACAATATCTTGGGTATCAAAATTTACTTTTCTAATAATTCATTATGTTCCTTAATTATCTTTTCTTTATTTTGGTATTTTTTTGGATTGTGTTTTTGTAATAAATGAATAAATTGATCTTGATTTTTTATTAAGTAGCTGGTTACTTTTAAATTATCAGTTTGTCACTTTAGTTTATTTAAATGATCATAATTACTTTTATTAAAAATATTTATATGCAATATCACTAGAAAGATAATTAAATTCATTTTCTTGCACATTTTCTTTTCATCTAGAATAACTTTCCTTATCATTATCTAAGATTTTATCTTCATCTATAACAAATAATCTTGGACTTACACCTTCTTTAGTTCAAGCGTTTTTATCATAGTTTCAATACGAGTTTTCAGAAATTAAACGAGATTTTTCAATTGTTTTAACTTCATAAAAGTAAACTCCGAGTAATGATGCAGGTAAAACAACTAGGGGAAAAATAACAAGAGAGTACTTTATAAACTTTTTTTCTTAGTTTTGTTTCACATATGTTATTGCAACTTCTGTGTTTTTTATTCCATTTTATATGGATATGCTTCCAGTGTATAATAACCATCTGATGGAGCAGTAAACTCAATTACTTCAACGTTTCTACTACCAAAATTAGAAATAGCCAATTGATACCAAGACTGGCTTTTGATTTTAAAGTCTATGTCCGTTTTATCTCCTAATCTATCATGTAAAAAAACTAGAGAAGCTCTTATCTTATCACCTTTATTAAAATACACACGTCGAGAATTTAGATAGGGCGGATTATTCTTATTAATATTTTTAATGACAATTAAAGATTGCATTGCTTCTTCAATTTTATTATATTGTGGTATTTCATATCCTGTTTCTGCAGTGTAAATTGAATTTACACCAGCAGGTTTTCTTGATCCTGTTATTAGTGCAGATTTGAAGATGATTGAGTCAGATCCAAGATCAAATTTATGAGGGTATTTTTGTTTTAACATTCCAGCAATTGCCGTTACAACGGGTGCCGAAAAACTTGTTCCATTATTATTGTAACCAGCAGTTACTAAATTTCCGTCCTCATCATAATACTGAGTTCTATCAGAGAACCAATAGTTACCTCCTGGAGTGACAACGGAAACGTAATTTAGATCATTACCAATTTGGCTATAATAAGATTTCTTTTCAAGGTTTTCATTAGCAGTTGCACCTACAATAATGCTATTTCTAGACAAGCCATTGCTAAATAATGTTTTTAGGCCGTAATCATAATAGTTACTTGCGGCAACTATATTTATTAATTCCTTATTATTATAAATTAAATCATCTAAATATTTTGACAGCCAATTATATTTAAGCATTTGAGGGTCCACTTTTCTAAGTTTTTTTATAAACCCTAATGATCAACTATTATTAACAATATTTGTGTGCCTTAATAGGTAATTCATCTCCCCAGAAATGCCATTTCAATTAATAGCAACTTGAACAGAAACAATTCCCAATGTAGGCATAATTCCTTTTTTACCAGCTATTAATTCAGATACTTGTGTCGAATGTCGAGTATGTTTTTCATTGAAAAATCATTCATTACGTCACCAAATCCCATTTCCATACTTACGATTTCACTCAAAAGTGGGAAAATGACTTTCTACAACACCAGGCTCAAGGACACCAACGCTTAACTTGTTGTTTATAAAACTATTAAAATGCCTAGATCTAGTTTCTTTGTCAAGTCCAACCGAGGCAAATAAATATTCATTAACATTCTCTCTAGATCAATCTGAATTATAGTATCTACTATCATAAATATTTAAATCTTCAAGTGATAACTTATCATTTTGTAACGTTCGAATTTTCACAAAGTCTTCATAGTAAACATTGGTATTAAAGTCATAAATCTTATTAAATTCAATGTTATTTTTAGTTAAAAAATCTGTAGTAAACGTCAATAAACTCTTTGAGTCTACTTCTTTATGTTGTGCAATCGATAGAACTGATGTGTATTCATCATATTTCACCATAAACTCAAAGTTAAACTTTTTTTTAAGTTCATCGTGTAATAAAGTTACTTTTTCATCAGTTATTGAACTAAAAATATCTAGTCTATTAACTCCAAAATTTATATTAAATTGTTCACTATCTGAACCCTGTGTTGATAAAAATTATTAATTAGAAATGTCACATGCAAGTTTTTTGCATGTGACATTGTTTTTGTCTGCCTTGTAATAAAATAGTTGTATTAATAAATTTTAAAAAATGAAAGGAAACTTTAAAATTATATGAAAAATTTAGAAAATATATTTGTGTTTTTGACAAATATCGAAAAGAAAATAAATATCAACATTTTAAAATTGAAGAGAATCACAATACTATTTTGAAAATGCAAGGAGCACTTGAGACGCAGCGAAAATTACGAACAAGCCAAATCGATCTAGAACAACTTTATAATATTTTACAAGAACTTTCTGAAGGCTTCTCAATCCAAGAAGTAGCTAAGATTTTGATAGAGACATTCGAAGCATAAAAAGTAAAATCGAAATTATTACAAATCGCAGACCATTGAGTTTAGATAAACACAATCGCTATGTTTGTCCTAAGTGCTTAAAAAGAGTAATGAGCGTTAAAACTCTTAATTTTGCGAAGCTATACGAACATTTATTAGGCTATTCATTTTCGCGACTCTTTTTTGTAAGTGATGCAATTAAAGAGAAATGAAAGGCCTACAGAAAGTATTGGTATAGTGAACTTAATACATACAATAAAAATAGAAATAAAAAGAATTTAGTTCAAAAAGAAGTTAAGAAATCAGTTACATACCTTGTCAATTCTTTTAAAAAAATATCACCTGATGAATTTGCTGCCTCACCTAGTACAATTTATAAAATAATTAAAAAATACCCTTATTTCCTTGAATTTGACCACATTGTCAAAAAATCTGAAGGAAAATATGGAACACGGAAGCAAAAACAAACCAAACCTAAAACATTAAAATATGCAACAGAAATTTCAAAACGTCCAGATTATATTAATGATCGCTTAGAACATGGTCATTTTGAATTAGACACCGTTATTGGAAAAATCAATGATACATATTGTATTGTAACCATAATTGAACGGCAAACCAGAATGTCTTATGCTATGCTCTCAAAACGTAACTCCAAAGCTATAAAACAAACTCTTCTCTAACTAATCAAGAAACACAACTTAAACATTAAAACTTTAACAGTTGATAATGGTAGTGAAAATGTCTTATTACACCATGTCATTCCAACTGAAAGATTATTTAAATGCCAACCATATAGTTCATGACAAAAAGGTTCAATAGAAAATATGCACCGCTTAATTAGGTATTACATTCCCAAAGGAAAAAGCTTTGATAAATACTCTCAGCATGGAATTGATTATATGATGGATAAAATAAATAACTACCGACAAGTTGTACGGCAATATAAGATAACCTAAAAATTTTTTAAATCCCCCGCCCTTGATTGCAATCAAGGGGGCCTTACTTTTGAAAAAGTAAGCAAAACCGACGAGAAAACACTAGTGTGTTTTCTGTTTTAGCATACATTTTTTATGTAAAATTTATGTTAAAATTAAAAGACAATTATTTTGTTAATATCTCGCATGTGACTTTTCCAAAAAACATTTAATAAAATTCTTATTAAATTTTTTTATGTTCATAAACATACTCCTTTTTAAATATTGTTTACATAATCAATAAATTAACTAATTTGCCTTACGAATACATTAGGCAATTTTATTATATCATTTTTTATGATATTTGTGTTTAATTGAATTTAATCTTGTATATGAAATAAAAAAATTTGAAAGATAAATTTAAAGCCCTACAGAATAGATAATGTTTACTAGTTAACTTCTCTGCGAGTTTTAAAAAATTGCTTTTTAATATTAAAAATTAGTTATGTAATATTTAGATAACTTAACTGTTAATGTATAATATATAAAATATTATAAAAGGAGGTAATTTCATATGTCACAAATAATAAACGAAGATATCTTATGGAAAGCAGCAGAAAAACTTAGAGATAAAGTCGATCCTGCTGATTATAAGAATATTGTTTTAGGACTAGTATTTTTAAAATACGTTAGCGATAAATATACCGCAAAATATAATGAATTAATTAAGTATAATGATGGACGCGAAGAAGATGAAGATTATTATACAGCTGAACACGTTTTTATTGTTCCTAAAGAATCATTGTGAACCTATGTAGCTTCACATTCCAAACAAGATAATTTAGGTCAAGTAATTGATAATGCATTTATCTTACTTGAGAAAATTAATAATCAATTAAAGGGTATATTACCAAAAACATATTCAAAAAGCGATTTAGATAAAACTGCTTTGGGTGAATTAGTTGATTTTTTTACTAATAATTTAAATATGGAAGACGCTGATGGTGACTTTTTTGGGCAAGTATATGAATATTATGTTGGTGCTTTTGCTAAATATATTCCAACTAAAGGTGGTGAATTTTTTACCCCTAAATCAGTAGTTCAATTAATGGTTGACATTTTAGAACCTTATAAAGGTAGAGTTTACGATCCTTGTTGTGGCTCAGGTGGAATGTTTGTACAATGTTCTAAGTTTGTTAAAGAACACCAAGGTAAGATTGATAACATTTCAATCTTTGGTCAAGAATCTAATCCTGGAACCTGAAAAATGGCTAAAATGAATTTGGCAATACGAGGCCTTGAAGGAAACCTTGGTGAGCGTAATGGTGATACATTTACTGACGATTTACATAAATCATTACGAGCAGATTATATTATTGCTAATCCACCATACAACTTAAAAGAGTTTTGAAAACCTTCGCTGCAAGGAGATCCACGTTGAGTCTTTGGTAAACCATCTGAAAAAAACGGTAATTATGCTTGATTATCATTAATGTATGCAAAGCTCTCTCCAAAAGGAAAAGCAGCAATCTTAATGCCTAATGGAGCAACAACGTCTAATACCCAAGATGATTATAAAATTCGTAAAGCTATGATTGAATCTGGTAAAATTGATGCAATCTTAGCTTTACCTAATAAATTGTTTGCTAATGTCAGCATTTCAGTGCAATGTTGAATCTTAAATAAAGATAAAACAAATAAAGATATTTTATTTGTTAATGCTGATGAAATGGGTAAACTAATTTCTCGTAAAATTAGAGTATTAGAAGATGACGATATAAACAAAATCCTTAAAGCCTATAAAGACTTTAAGTCTAATACTTTAATAGATCTTCCAGGTTTTTGTAAGAAAGCAACACTGGATGAAATAATTGCCCAGGATTATAGTTTAAATCCTGGGCGATATGTAGGAGCAGATGAATCAAATAAATTATCTCCAGAAGAGATTAAAGAACAGCTAAAAGTTGCATCTGCTGAATTATTAAAACTAATGAAGGAGGGCATGGAACTAGAAGAAAAAGTTAAAGAGATTTTAGAAGAAGAGATTAAATAAGATAGTGTTAACTATGTGAATTTGATTATCAATAGATGGTAGGTCTATTTTTAAGTTTTCAAATGTTTTAATTTGCAAGTGCTTAATAGCAGCACCAGTCCCTTTTGTTTGGAGTGTTTGCCTTAGTTTTAGTAAATAATAAAAAAGATATAAGGGCATTATTTTATCTGAAAGTTTTTCAAAATATATAAAACCAGAATATAGACACATTTGTGATCCAGTAAAAATTGGTATTCCTAGAGTCCCAGAACTTGAAACAACTAAAGTACCCTTAGGGACAAGTTTAGTTTTATTAATACCCTCATGTTTTATAAATTCATGTGTATTATTAACTACTCTATCTCCAAGTTTAAAGTCAGCGATTTTTAACCAAGGGTATCCAGTATTAGAAAGATATTTACTAACAGGGAATGGTTGAGATCCTCTGCTAATTATTGCTAAATCTTTTAATTGATAAATCATTATATACCTCGAATGTTAACTATGTGTTGTTGGGTATTGAAATTTGGTAATTCTATGTTGATGTTTTCTAATATATCTGTAGTTAATTCCTTCATAACAGCACCACTAGATATTGAATTGAAAAATTTGATTTTCGTTGAAAGTCAGTAATACATATATTCATTATTGATTAGTGCTGGATTACATACCAACGATTTAAATCCTTGGCTTGTGCAAAGTTCAACCCCTGCAATAGCTAAATAGCCAATTGATGCTTTTGATGAAAGCAAAACAGTGCCTTTAGGAACTAGTGTAGTTGAACAACTATCATAACCTTCTTTAGTAATTAATTTATTGGATGTATAAATATATTTGCCATTAAATGATGATAAATCTGATGGAGTTATTCAAACAATATTACCATTTCAATATGCTTTATTTTTAGTAGATGGAGTTGAACCATTAATAATTTGTGCAATCTCTTTAATTTTATAAGTTCTCATAATATGAAACTAAAAGAAATATTAGAAATTTGTTATGGAAAAGATCAAAAAAATGTTGAAGTTGATTCAAGTGAAATACCAATTTTAGGGTCTGGAGGAATAATTGGGTATTCTTCTAAATATCTATATGACAAAGAATCAGTATTAATTGGAAGAGTAGGTACAATTGCAACACCTTTTTATATTAATAAACCTTTTTGAACTGTTAATACGTTATTTTATACTAAAATAGATGTTACAAAAGTTATTCCTAGATATTTATATTATTGATTATTAACAAAAAACTTAAATGTTCACAGAGAGGGTTCTGCAGTTCCTAGATTAACAAGAAAAAATCTGAATGAACTGGAATTGGTACTACCGCCCATCAATACCCAACAACACATAGTTAACACTATCGGTAGTGTGGATGATTTGATAGAGAAAAAGCAAGAAATAATATTAAAAATCAAAGAATATCGCAGAATTAAATTCATGAAATACGCTTCATTATCTAATTTAGAAGAAGATATTTTAGAACACATCGAATTAGAAAATGGTTCCCAACCACCTAAGGAGCAACATGTATATGAACTTATGCCAGGATATGTAAGATTTGTCCAGAACAGAGATTATAGCTCAGATGTACATCTTACATATATTCCAATCTCAAAAAGAAATCATTTATGCAGTATTTCTGATATTATGATGGATAAATATGGAGATGCAGGGGCCATTAGATATGGTATTGTAGGAGCATTTAATGTTGCTTTGTTTAAAATTATTCCTAAAAATTTTTACGAAATAGAATATATTAGAGATTTTCTATCACAAAAGAAAATAAAAGACTTGTTATATTTATCATCGCAAGCATCAACTAGACCATCTTTAAATGAAAAAACATTTATTGGTATAAAAATGCCATTATTAAGTAAGGATATATTATTTAAATATCAGGAAAGTATGGAAAATATTTTAAATATAGAATTAAAAATTAAAAACGAGATTGAAAAATTAAAGCAAATAAAACAACATTTATTAAATAAGTACTTCTAGTTAGTTAACACTATCGGTAGTGTGGATGATTTGATAGAGAAAAAGCAAGAAATAATATTAAAAATCAAAGAATATCGCAGAATTAAATTCATGAAATACGCTTCATTATCTAATTTAGAAGAAGATATTTTAGAACACATCGAATTAGAAAATGGTTCCCAACCACCTAAGGAGCAACATGTATATGAACTTATGCCAGGATATGTAAGATTTGTCCAGAACAGAGATTATAGCTCAGATGTACATCTTACATATATTCCAATCTCAAAAAGAAATCATTTATGCAGTATTTCTGATATTATGATGGATAAATATGGAGATGCAGGGGCCATTAGATATGGTATTGTAGGAGCATTTAATGTTGCTTTGTTTAAAATTATTCCTAAAAATTTTTACGAAATAGAATATATTAGAGATTTTCTATCACAAAAGAAAATAAAAGACTTGTTATATTTATCATCGCAAGCATCAACTAGACCATCTTTAAATGAAAAAACATTTATTGGTATAAAAATGCCATTATTAAGTAAGGATATATTATTTAAATATCAGGAAAGTATGGAAAATATTTTAAATATAGAATTAAAAATTAAAAACGAGATTGAAAAATTAAAGCAAATAAAACAACATTTATTAAATAAGTACTTCTAGTTAGTTAACACTATCGGTAGTGTTGATGATTTGATAGAATTTAACAACAGAATTATTGATAAATTAAGCATTTATAGTGACTTAATTTATAAAGATTATTTAAACAGAGCACATAACAATCTTAGTGCAAAATTAGGTGATTATTCCGAAATAAAAACAGGAAAGATAAATGTTAATTCAGCTGTTGAAAACGGAAAATACCCATTTTTTACTTGTGGTAGTGAATGTTTATATATTGATGATTATGCGTACAATTGTAAAGCAATAATTATATCTGGGAATGGTGTCATCTCATGTAAATACTATGACGGAAAATTTAATGCATATCAAAGAACCTATGTGCTAACACCTAAAAAATATTTTTACTTATTCCAAAAAGCGTGCGAATTTGAGACGAATAACTTAAATATCAATTCATCGGGTTCAGTCATAAAATTTATTACTAAATCAATGATCGAACAAATATCAATTACATTAAATGATTATTCTATAATAACTGATGATAGAATCGCTAGAATTTATAACTTAATATCAAAATATAAACAAAAGAATATTGTATTACAAAAAATAAAACAACATTTATTAAATAAATACTTCTAGTTAATTAACAGCATTGTTAATGTTGATAATTTGAATGAAATCAAGAAATTATATCCCCTAACTAATATAGTTCAATTTCAAAAAGGTTTTGAGGTTGGTTCATCTAAATATAGTGAAACTAAAAACCCTGGACAAATCAATTACATTAGAGTTGGTGATTTAAAATCTTTAGGAAATACATTTGTTGATACTTTGAATAATTACACATATGCAGATTTTGAAGATATACTTGTAACTTTTGATGGAGCACCAGGGAGAAATAATATAGATCTAGTTGGAGCATATTCTTCTGGTATAGATAAACTTATTTGTCTTAATGAAGATAAAGGCCTAGTCTTTTTTGAAATAAATAGCAAAATTAATAAACAAATAATTGATATTCATACATATGGAACAACAATAAAGCATGCTTCAAAATCAATAAATTTCTTAGTTTATGCTAATGTAGACCATAAAGAAAACAAATATTAAACTCATATTTCAAGCAAATAATTCAAAATAAAAAGAAGATTAACATTTTAAAACAAATAAAAGCTAATCTTCTAAATAAATACTTTTAAATTTACCAGTCAACAATTTTATCAACAATAGCTTGTTGTTCTTCACTGGTTTTTCTCAGATATATCCTTGTTGTTTCTATTGATTCATGTCCCATGAGATCTGCAAGCAAGGATATATCTTTTCTTTTTTCTAAAAAGTTTTTTGCAAATCTATGGCGAAATGAATGCGGATAAACAACATTTAAATTCATTTTGTATTTTTTAGCTAAAACCTTTAATTGATGTGATAGACCTCTGGTGGTTATTTGTTTCTTTGTTTTATTAAGAAACAAATAACCAGTATCCCTATCAACTGAATCATAATACTCAATGGCTTTTATGCGTAATTTCTTAGGTATAAAAATTCTCCTTATTTTACCTGATTTAGTATATAAATCTATATAACCTCGTTTTAAATGTTCATATTTAAATTGGATAAGTTCTGAAACCCTAGCTCCTGTTGCTCCTAAAAATCTTACAATAAAATATCATTCATAATTTTGATCTTTAAGTAATTTGTTTTTTAAGAATTCATAATCTGCATCACTAATGACATTCTCAAGATAACTTGTTTGTTGCAATTTAATAAATTTTAGTTTTAGTTTTTCTTTGTTAATATATTCAAGGTATTTGTTAATACCTTGAATTCTTAAATTTACTGTTTTTCCTTTATAGTTATCAACTAAAAGAGCTTTAAAAGCTAATAGGTTTTGTTTAGTAATTTCATCAAAATATTTGAAGTACAAATCTAAAGAAAATTGATATGAATCAATTGTATTTTTTGATAAATTTTGATGAAGTAAAAACGTTTTAAAATCTTTCATTTGGTACCTCCACTATTGAAGGTACCAAATTTTAAAAATATTTATTTAATAATTGTTGTTTTATTTGTTTGAGTTTATTTATTTTTTGTCTTAGTAAAGATAGTTCATAAATAAATGATTTATATTTTTTATCATATTCTTCAATCTGATTTTCATATAATTTTGGTACCAGTATTTTTAGGAATGTTTCGTTATTAATTCCAGCCATAGTTGTCCCTACTGAATTTAAATCTCTTTGAGTATTAAAATCGTCTGAAATAATTATTGCTGATAATAGTGAAATTGGTAATTTAGTAGATTCACTAATACCTAAAAAACCAGTTGAAAAAATTGTATTTTTAACAAGATCTAAATCATAACTTGTTACAATTATTTTTTTACTTGAATCTTTCATTTTGGCAAACCAAACACTATTTTTGATAGGTTTCATATTTGCTCTTGATGGTTTATTTTCATATGTAATTAAATCACCACCTGATATAGTATTTATACCATCCACTTTCGAAGTATCAATATAAATTTTTGTATTATCAAATTTATCAATGCCAGATTTTATTATTTGTGGATCATAGTATTTGATAAAGGTTTTTTCTCTAAATTGCTTTAATGATGCTGATAAGATCTTACATATTATCTTAATTCTTCCTTGATAATTCTCAATCAAATCATCCACACTACCGATAGTGTTAACTATTAAGATATTATATACACTTCCCAATGCATAAAATTACTCTTCTTTTTGATATAATAGATAAGAACTATTTAATACAAAAATAACCTAATCCTATAACATTAAAAAATATAATTTTACTTACACTAAATAATATAGAAAGTTACATTTATGCTAAAAGAAAAAGACATTGAAATAAGCATTATATCTTTACTTGAACAAAAAGGTTATCAATGGATAACTATTGATAATGATCATTGAATCCAAACTCGCAATTTGGATGATTTTATTAATGAATCTTTATTAAGAGATTCATTAATAAAGATTAATAAAATTAATGATCATAATGTCATTCAGGAAGCTATAAATTCTATTAAAAACCTTGATAATCCTTCATTATTTGAAAGGAACTATGCTTTTCATAAAATATTGGTTGATGGTATTACAATTGAATCAAAGGATTTTTTAGTAAATCCTTTGATTAGATTTGTCGACTTTACTAACCCTGAGAATAATACTTTTCAAGTTGCAAACCAAGTTAAATTCCAAGAGGGACAGAAAATGAGGATTCCTGATGTTATCATTTATATTAATGGAATACCTTTAATTGTTATGGAATTAAAATCATTTAATGAAGATGCTCAAGAAGCAACTTTAGAACATGCTTATGCTCAGCTTGGTTCTAATTCAGAACATGATGGTTATAGGTATGATATTCCAACTTTATTTAATTACAATTCTTTTTTAGTTATTTCAGACGGTATTGATACAAAAGTTGGGACTTTAACATCAAAAATAGATCGCTACAATGAATGAAAGAGTGTCTCGGGTGAAAAAGGTTATAATGATGATTATATTAATAAAATCGATGTTTTTATCAATGGTTTATTTGATAAAAACAGGCTTATCGACATTATCAAAAATAACATTTTTTACATAATTGATAAAAATGATAAGCCAATTAAAATTATGGCCCAATACCACCAATATTTTGGTGTTAATAAAGCACTCAATTCAATTATAAAAACAGTTAAACCAAACGGAAATGGTAAAGCTGGTATTATCTGACATACACAAGGCAGTGGAAAATCTTTTTCAATGGTGATGCTTGCACATAAATTACTAATTGAAAAAGAACTTAATGTTCCTACAATTGTTTTATTAACAGATCGAATTGATTTAGATATTCAATTATATAAAACATTTTTTAGTGCTAAAGATTATTTAAAATGTGAGCCAGTAATAGCTAGTTCACGCGAAGATCTAGTTAAAAAACTCTCAAATATTAAACAGGGCGGGATCATTTTAAGTACCATTGCTAAATTTGATAAAGAACACTTACCAAAAAATGAGCGCAATAATATTATTGTTATGGCTGATGAAGCTCACCGTGGCCACTACGGAATTTATGAAACTGTTTCATATGAAAAAAATGCTGAAACAGAAGAAATGGAAGCCATTTTTAAATATGGTGTAGAGAAATATATTAGAGATGCTCTACCTAATGCAACGTTTATTGGTTTTACAGGAACTCCTGTATCAACTAAAACAAAACAAACAACAGATATTTTTGGCGAAATAATTGATGCGTATGATATGACTCAATCAATAATTGATGGTTCAACAGTTAAATTGTATTATGAATCACGTTTAGCTAAAGTTTGAACTAATGATGAAGTACTCAAAGAAATAGATCAATATTACAAAGATTTAGAAAATACACAACAAGCAGATACAAAATCCATCGAACGTTCAAAAAATGAAATGTCTAAGATCAAACAAATACTGGAAGACCATGACATGATTAAAGTTTTTGCAAGTGATATTATCGAACATTATGAAAACCGTAAGGGAATTATTAACGGCAAAGCAATGATTATTTGTCAAACTAGAATTGCTGCATCTAAACTATATAAAGAAATAATCTCTGAATATCCAGCATACAAAGATAGCGCTATCTTAGTTGTTACTGAATCAAACAAAGACCCAGAAGAGCTACGTAAATTATTTGGTAATAATGCATTACGTAAAGAATTGGGTGATGAATTTAAAAAAGATACTTCTAGATACAAAATTGCAATTGTTTGTGATATGTGATTAACTGGTTTTGATGTACCAGACTTAGAAGTTATGTATTTTATTAAACGTTTAAAATCATACAACCTAATGCAAGCAATTGCCAGGGTAAACAGAGTTTATCCTGGAAAATCCTCTGGTTTAATTGTTGATTATATTGGCTTAAATAGTGCATTAGAAGAAGCCTTAGATCAATATACTATTCGTGATAAAGAAAATAACATACAAGATATTAAGAATGAAATTTATAACGTAATCAAAGAAAAATTAAGCATCCTTAATGAATGGTTTTATAAAATACCAAAAGATAAATTTTGAGCTAATGATTCTTTAACTAGATTTCGTGCAATTCAAGAAGGTGCACAATTTATCCTAGAAGATAAAACAAGACGTGAAGATCCCTTTATGTTTGATTTATCATTTTCTTTAAAACAAGCGTTTGTGGTTTGTGCCGGAATTGTTACTAAACAAGAAAGAAAAGAGATTCTTTATTATCTAGCTATACGAAGTTATATTTTAAAACTTCGTAACAAACCAGGTATTGTATCTACCAAAGAGATGAATGAACATGTATCACAGTTACTCGCGGAAGCTATTAAAGGTGATGAAGTAAGATCATTAACAGCAGAACAAAAATCGGATTTTAATGCAATTGAATTATTGTCAAAAGAGAAAATTGATCAACTTCGCAAAAGTAATCCTCCCCACATCTTTGTCGAAATAGTGAAAAAATTACTAGAAAGAGCAATTGCTGAATCTCGTAAACACAATTATTTTAAATCGCAAGAATATTCAAAAAGGCTTAGAAGGATTCTTGAAGAATACCATGGCCGTGGTGCAAGTTTTACACCCGCTTTAACAATTTTGCAACTGACCGATTTTGCTAGTGAAATGGTTGCTGATGAATATGAGGCACAAAAACTAGGGGTATTTGGACGTGAAAGAGCTTTTTATGATGCACTAGCACGGGATAAAAATGCTCAAGAATTACTTGGTGATGATACATTAATCCTTATTGCTAGAGAACTCAAAGAGGTTGTCGAAGAATATGCACTAACCGACTGAGCAGCAAAAGAATCTACACGCTCACAAATGAGGATTAAAATTAAAGAATGCTTAAAGAAATATAATTATCCTCCCCAATATCAAATATTGGCAATTAAAGATGTAATTAAGCAAGCAGAATATATAATGCTTGAAGATTAAAAGTTAAAATATATTATCGTAAAACGTTTTAATAATTAAATTATAGAAAATGATACTAAATGAACAAAGATGGACTACATAGAAATTTATGAAAATTTAGCTTAAAAAAAGTTTTTAGAATCAAAAGAAGAAATAGTTAAAAAAAGTAAAGCCATACAGAAAGCTAACATTTTCATGTTAGCTTTCTGTATGGCTTTAAACCAGTGAAATAGTACATTGCAAACTAAAAATAATTTTGTTATTTTCCTGTATATAATTATGTTATAATAAAAAGGTGCTATGTATATTTAAATTTACAAGCACAAAAAAATTAAAACAATTTTAATTGTTAAATAGTGAAAAATGAAGCGAGGAAAATTTAATTTAATATGAAAAAAAACATTAAAAAAACTAATATTCTTATCCTTAGTTAGCAGCCCTGCTATAGGCTTACTAGGGTTTGGAGCACTTAGGCCAATAAGTGCTGTAAATGATATTATAACACAAAAGATAGAAAGAGTCAATATAAAAAACTCATTTTTATCAACTGTTTTTTGGAAAAGTCACATGCGAGATATTAACAAAATAATTGTCTTTTAATTTTAACATAAATTTTACATAAAAAATGTATGCTAAAACAGAAAACACACTAGTGTTTTCTCGTCGGTTTTGCTTACTTTTTCAAAAGTAAGGCCCCCTTGATTGCAATCAAGGGCGGGGGATTTAAAAAATTTTTAGGTTATCTTATATTGCCGTACAACTTGTCGGTAGTTATTTATTTTATCCATCATATAATCAATTCCATGCTGAGAGTATTTATCAAAGCTTTTTCCTTTGGGAATGTAATACCTAATTAAGCGGTGCATATTTTCTATTGAACCTTTTTGTCATGAACTATATGGTTGGCATTTAAATAATCTTTCAGTTGGAATGACATGGTGTAATAAGACATTTTCACTACCATTATCAACTGTTAAAGTTTTAATGTCTAAGCTATGTTTCTTGATTAGTTTGAGAAGAGTTTGTTTTATAGCTTTGGAGTTACGTTTTGAGAGCATAGCATAAGACATTCTGGTTTGCCGTTCAATTATGGTTACAATACAATATGTATCATTGATTTTTCCAATAACTGTGTCTAATTCAAAATGACCATGTTCTAAGCGATCATTAATATAATCTGGACGTTTTGAAATTTCTGTTGCATATTTTAATGTTTTAGGTTTGGTTTGTTTTTGCTTCCGTGTTCCATATTTTCCTTCAGATTTTTTGACAATGTGGTCAAATTCAAGGAAATAAGGGTATTTTTTAATTATTTTATAAATTGTACTAGGTGAGGGAGCAAATTCATCAGGTGATATTTTTTTTTAAAAGAATTGACAAGGTATGTAACTGATTTCTTAACTTCTTTTTGAACTAAATTCTTTTTATTTCTATTTTTATTGTATGTATTAAGTTCACTATACCAATACTTTCTGTAGGCCTTTCATTTCTCTTTAATTGCATCACTTAAAAAAAAGAGTCGCGAAAATGAATAGCCTAATAAATGTTCGTATAGCTTCGCAAAATTAAGAGTTTTAACACTCATTACTCTTTTTAAGCACTTAGGACAAACATAGCGATTGTGTTTATCTAAACTCAATGGTCTGCGATTTGTAATAATTTCGATTTTACTTTTTATGCTTCGAATGTCTCTATCAAAAATCTTAGCTACTTCTTGGATTGAGAAGCCTTCAGAAAGTTCTTGTAAAATATTATAAAGTTGTTCTAGATCGATTTGGCTTGTTCGTAATTTTCGTTGCGTCTCAAGTGCTCCTTGCATTTTCAAAATAGTGTTGTGATCCTCTTCAATTTTAAAATGTTGATATTTATTTTCTTTTCGATATTTGTCAAAAACACAAATATATTTTTCTAAATTTTTCATATAATTTTAAAGTTTCCTTTCATTTTTTAAAATTTATTAATACAACTATTTTATTACAAGGCAGACAAAAACAATGTCACATGCAAGTTTTTTGCATGTGACATTTCTAATTAATATAGTTTTTTAACAATTGTTTTACCATCAATATTTTTTATTATAAATTTATCAAAGTTAGAAACATTATGATTTGTGTTTCTTTGGTTTGTTACAGGCCGTTGAGTTGGCAAGGTTATTTGTGATGAATTTAACTCATTTTCTGTAACCTTGCCATCTTTATTTAGATCTGTTCAAAGGTATACTTCTGAGTTTTCTTTCACTTCTAAAAAATCCTTAGTAATATAACTTAAATAATTATTATATCCGATATTATTTGGGTATAATCTATTGCTAATTTGTTTTTGGCGGTCCTCAGTAACTATTTTTTCTCCCTTATCATCTTCAGAATATAAATTAGCGCCTTGATCAAAGTTTTGAAGACCAAAGAAGTTAAAACTATTAGAATATTCCAATAAACTATGTTTATATTCACCATTAGCATCCTTTATAACTAAACCATCAACTTTATGATTTGCATCAATAAAGGCAGAGAATTTAAGCCTATCTGGTCAACCTACTACACCTGCACCATATCCTGGTTGACCATCTGTTACATCTGAGCGATAAAATACTTGGCTAATAGTTTTGCCATATCCCATGGTATCTAAAAATAATTTATAAAATTCTTTTGATCGAGATCTAGTTTTTTCTGGCGCTAATTCACCTATTTCGCTTTCAGATCCTTCATTTTTAAATCTAAATTCATTTATTTCAAATACTGAATTAGGCATAATTGCAACATTATGTTTAGTTGGATTATCTAAGCCATTACCCAATTTATCAAACCAATATCTCGCAGTTAAAGAATCAAAATTATTTAAATATGTATGTGATCAATCTTCGGTATTATGACTGGATAAAAAAACACCATTCATTGATTATTTTGATTTTGAGTATAGTATCTAAGTCCAAATCAATTAACCGTACTTTGCCTTGCATCATGCCTTTGTTCTGATTTATTAAGATCATTAATTGAAAAGTATGATTCGTAAGCATACTTAGTATATTCTCTAGGAACTAATTCAGTCATGCTAAAAGTATATTTTAACCTGTTAATACTTGTAGTATACACCCCACTAGGTGACACACTTAAAGTTTGACTTTGAGATTTATTTTTTAAATGTTCTGGTGTATTTAATTCATTGGCTAAACGTCACATATCATTGATTGATAAGTTGTTGTACAATAAATTCTCTTTGTTTTTAATATTTAATTTATCTAAAACTTCATCACTTAGATAACCCTTTTGCGGTACATCATAACTTAATAAATTGTAAAAATTACTTACAAAATAAGAATTTCAAAATTGCCTTTGGCCATGTGAATGTCCTTGATGACCAAAATTAGCTGCAGGATTATAATAAAGTTCAGTAGTTTTCATTTGGTTAATACCTTTTGCTTCTTGGTCTGTAACATTTAATTTATTGCCTTCAATTAATCATGTTTCAGCATAGGTCATGGATCAATGGTGCATATATTCGTGGAAGATTGTTTGCATTAAGCTACCAACTATTTCATATAACGAAAAACCTTTATTATTTAAGTTTGTTCCGTTAACATAAATCCTTTTTTCAAGTGGACGATATAGACCAAGAGATGACTTGTTATTTCTGCTACGTTATTAATAGTAATAGAGTCCAGATCCTTTACTTCTGCCCATATGGTATTTTATGCTTAAATTCATGGGCTATAAGTAAAAGACCTTCTTTATTAAGTAAGTATAGAGGACCACTTTGGTTATATCCATAACTATATTCTTTAAAGATAATTCCAGTTATTTTATCTTTATATTCTAATAAGATAAACCATTATAGGATTTTTGTTCAACTTTATTTAGATCTTCATATAAGATATAGTTTAATTCATTTAACTCTTTTTGCTTTTCTTGCGAGTTTAAAGAAGAAAAATATCTTTCCCCTTCACTTATTGGAAGAAATTTATTTATTACTACTTTTTCTTGTTCAAGTGATTTTTGGTTGGGTTGTTCCTGGATCATCAACCGGTGTTTTTTCTTGTTCTTTGCTGCTATGTTTGGCCACTATTATTTTGATTATTTTTATCATTGTCCGTGTCTGGATCATTTATCTCTGAATCATTGTTGCTTGGCTGCTTTTGGCTTCCAAGATTTTCACCTGGTAAATTAGTTTCATTAGTTTGAGATTGCTTAATTTCTGCTATTTTAGCAAGCAAATCATCTAATAAACTTTTTTCTGCAGTAAGTAATTGTTTAACATTGTCCTCTAATAATGAAAAAGCATTTAAAGCAACATTCACCACTATTTTCATCTTCTAGGGTAATATTATCTTTATTTTTGCTTAAAATTCCTGCATAAGCGGTTTTAAAAATTATTTACAGCAATTTCGGATGGATCAGGCTGTGGCTGTGGAGATGGTTGATCTGGTTTTTGCGGTTTTTCAACACTAGCACATGATATCATTGCAAATGATGAAATTGCTACTAAATTTGTAGATATAAGTAAGAATTTACTTCGTTTCATTTCATTATTCCTTTATTAAATTTTATATATTAATTATATAGATTAAATAGATATTAATAAAGCAATTTAAAATATTTTTCTAAGAAAACTTTATGTTGTCTAACTAATTAATAAAAAATATCTTGCAAAGCAAGATATTTTTGATTCGAAGAATTAATCCTCGTCTTTAGATTGTAAGTTTCTTCTTTTAATAATTTCATCAGAAATGTTTTTAGGTGTTTTTTCGTAATGATCAAATTGGCATTTGGTAAGTTCCACGACCTGAAGTCATAGATCTAAGTTCTGTTGAATAGCCAAACATTTCAGAAAGCGGAACCTGTGCTCTAACAACAACGGCTCCATCATTTCTTTGTTCTTGGTCATTAACAATCCCTCTACGACGTGATAAATCACCAATTACATCTCCCATGTGATCTGAAGGAACAACAACTGAAACATCCATAATTGGTTCAAGTAATACTGTTCCAATTTGATCTTTAGCTTTAGTTAAAGCTTTAGAAGCAGCTATTTTGTAAGCCATTTCCGAAGAGTCGACGTCGTGGTATGAACCATCAAATAAGGTAGCTTTAATATCAATCATTTGATATCCAGCTAAAATACCAGCTGCCATTTTTTCTTCAAGACCTTTTTGGATGATTTAATGTATTCTTTAGGGATTTTACCACCAACAATTTTATCCACAAATTCAAAACCACCATCTGGGTTAGGTTCAAATTTAAGTCATACGTGCCCGTATTGTCCTTTACCACCAGATTGTTTAATGTGTTTTCCTTCGACATCAGCTGTTTTAGTAATTGTTTCACGGTATGAAACTTGAGGAGCTCCAACTTTAGCTTGAACACCAAATTCACGTTTTAGACGGTCTACAATAATATCAAGGTGTAATTCACCCATACCAGCAATAATTGTTTGACCTGTTCTTCATCTGTATAGTTCTAAAAGTTGGATCTTCAGCTGCCAGTTTTTGTAATCCTAATGAAAGTTTTTCAGTAGCAGCTTTTGAT